>JAGPDB010000002.1:25187-32037 GCA_018057765.1 Acidimicrobiia bacterium | reverse complement strand
CATTTGTGCAGTAATTGTGCCTCAATAGCTTGTTTTTACTAGAGTTAGCTGTCCTATGTACAATACTGCACGATAAATAGCTATCGCATGGAACTTAATTATTACGCTGTGCTATTTACACCATATGTACCGTTCTGTTATTGTGGATCTAGTCCACATGAAACTTGAGCGAGGAAAATAAAATGGCTTTTGCAAATGGTGATTTAACAATTGTCGAAGCATCTGAACTGAGAGCTATGAGTACGGATGAACACGGCAGATTATTAGAAGATTGTTTAGAGAAAATATCAATAGCGACGTCTAAGGTTGAAAAATTGGGATTAGTTTATATGGCTTGTCCCCATGCTAAAAAGAAAAATATGATATTAGACATACACCAAGATATCGATCAATTGGGCATGTATATCTGCACATTGCAATGACTCCCAGAATATAAAGAAGCCATAAACGAATCTGTGCAACCACATACCAGTACCCATGATGATGAAATAGCAGTTTCGGTTGAGCTAGAACTTGCTTTACTTGCATTAGAGTTAGCTAAAAAAGGTTTGAAAATGCTGCGAAATTAACTCTAAACAAGCGGTTCTGGCTTCAGTTGTGGTAGTTCCTGTTGGTGTTGTTGCTGTCGCCTCACTTACCATACTGGCTTTAAATGTGGCGTTTCCTGATGGGGTATGTAATGATCCTGTAACTTATGTTGACCCCAATGCTGATTACAAAGGTTGGCCACCAACAACTTCAGCAGTACTAGCTTTGGGTGGTCACTAAAAGTTTAACTATTTGTTTTCAGCTTGCTGAACTTTGTAAATGCACCACCAATACCGATCATCAATAATGCGCTAATTAAAAGAAACAGTGAAGATGCTCCAGTATCTGGAAGTGTAGAGTTTGAACCAATTCCATTAACTCTTCCTGTGACCCCACCAGGAATAGTTGGTGTCGGAGTTGAGCCGCCATTCTCCAAACCTCTAGTAGCGCTAACACCGCAAACCGCAACATCTCGCAAGTGACGTACTGTAACGGAAAGGTTGCTTAATGTCAAACCGGCTTGTTCATCTGGTGTGCTAAATGTTGTAGTCATAAAGTATATGTGAGCTTGATTTAATTCCGCTGAAGGTAAATAAGCACTTTCAGTACCATCGAATATAGCGAAATTAAATTGTTGCCAATCATATTGGGTAGTGAGGTTTCCAATCGAGATCAAAGTTTGCCCTCCATTGGGTCCTAAATCTATATCATAAGAAACAGAGAGTTCTACATCTCCAGCACCAAGTAAAGGAGTTTGAGGGGTAAACTTTAATTCGAAAACTCTAAATATTCCCTGAGTTCCTGATTCATTCAAATTTGGGTTTATCGCTAAACCAGTATCACTTAAAACAAGGTTTGGGTCGCCATCAACATTTATAAATGATTCAGTATTGCTTAGTTGTCCCAAATCAGACAAATCTTGAGCGTTGAGATCAACACCTTGAGTATCTAGGTATTCGTCGGAACACGGTACGGAAGCCGGGGCGTTACTAGAATTGCAATTGCCGTTTTCATTATCGTAAATGTAACTTACAGCTAAGTCATGTATATCCCATGTATTAACCTGGGAACCATCATTGTTGTATATTTGCACACTAACAATCAGCTTTAATCCAAATGCAGTTGAACTCGGATTTAAAGAATGCTCCCCAACTAACGATCGTGAACCAGGAGTATTATCGCTAGTATTTCCTTCGAACTGTACATAATCTCCATTAAAACCGATTGCGCGATTTAAATTATTTACAACAATCCAACCGTAATTTGCACTGTTGGTTTGTGCAGTAAGTAGGTCCGCGGAGCCACTTGTGACAGAAATTTTTACGTCAGAACTACAGCTTAAATTTACTTTTGGTAAATCTAGAATTATTGATGTGTACTCAGATGGAGAAAATGATGAAGGTACTGTGGGTATTTGGGTTGTTGCTCCATCTGGGGTCCAGCCGGGTGAAGAGTTTGTTGCGTTTTGTGGATTTGAAGAAGGATTCGCTGGATTGCCAATTAGGTCAGTGGGCGAGTCGCGCATCGGGTGTAACTCCGTAGATTCTTCGTTCGTATAATTCCTGAAAGCGCCAGTCGCATCTACTGATTGGGATGCTGCAAATGCAGAGCCATTGCTAAGTAACATCGCGCCAAAAATCGTTATGACCAAAAATGTTGTGAATTTAGCTCGAATATTATTGAACATTAATATTTTTGCCATTGTGCCTCTAATCGATAAATATCCATAGTTTTTATCGAGAGGTATATTCGAATACTTTAGCTAAAAGTATATAAATGGGTCATTTGGCCTACTCTATAATTTCATAGTAGCTACTATATCGACGTGAATCATGTTCTAGTCTGCTGTTTTTTGAATCTATAAGAGGATGAATTTGAGTATAACTTCTTTCCTTAAGCTACTTTACGATATTTAATGGCTAGTAATAGTCCTATAAATACAAACACAACGCTCGTTGCAATATTTGTTGATGTTGAACTTCCTGTTTCGGCAAGTGTCCCGGAAGCAGAATTCGCCGGTTTCGCACCAGATAATCGTCCGTTCTCGTTAGCTGTATCGTTACTTGTATCGTTGCCAGCGCTTGCTGGTCCAAATCGAATCACATTCTCACCGAGAACTTGAGCGCTGTTATGTACAGAATAATCGACTACAGCATCTGTATCTAGTCGTAATTTTAGAGTAGTTCCAAAAGTCATACCATTGATTTTTACCTGCCATTGATTAGAATTTATTTGTTCGAAAGCAAAGATTGAACCGTTTCCTTCCAAAACTAAATCACTTTGTGTAAACGATGGAGCGTAAATAGTTTTATTAAAGGTAACGGTAAAGCATGCTTCATCAGTACTAACTTCTGCAGCATAACCATTACAGCGATTTATTGTTGCTAGTAGAGGATCGTTCGAAAACGCGAGCGTGATAGCATTATTGTTATCGAGCGTAAATGGGTCTGTAGGGTTACCTCCCTCAACAATTGCGCGAATAAATGCAGAGTCATCTTCACCTTCGGCATCTAGGAGTCCACGAACGACGCTTTGACCTGAAATGTATTCTTGGCTGAGTACAAAATCTATTTGCACTCGTGTTGATGCTCCCGGTAAAAATTCGTAGGAATCACCACTAAAACCACACAATATTACTCGCGCATGATAGGCGGCTAGACCTGGAAACATATCGGTTGAATCATCGTCCATATCGTAACAGGGTGACGTACTGTAGCCATCTCCTGTATCAAGGTCAGTAATATTTATGTATTCAGAACCGTTTGGTACTACGAAAAAAAGCATTAGACCATGTGCGCCAGTAAAAGACAAATTACCTACGTTACTCACAGTAAGTTCGTAAGAAATTGTATCGCCTACATTCTTTTCTCCAGTTGTGAGAAGTCTACTTTCAAGGTTTAGATCAATTGCCTCAATTATAGTGAAATCTTGGTGAACGAAGTTATCTGATGTATCCTCTTCATTTTCTACATCACCTATGAGCGTGCTACTGACGGCATCGAATCTTACTGACATTATTTGATCAATATCACCTGCTATAAAACCTTCGAATTGTATTTGCATGCTTGAACTTGGGTTTAATGAACCAGTCCAAATCAGAGTATTTGCATCTATTGAACCAGTATCAACAGTAACTGCAGTAAGAGTAAAGTTTGTTAAGTCAGCCGAAAATTGTATGGAAGTAATATTTTCTGAACCTTGGTTGACTACGTCAAAGCCACTTTCTGACGTTGATATGAACCGACCATCAGATAACCTAAAGCCAGAGTCAATAAGTGAATTGGCATTTTCTGTTGCTTCGCCCCACATTTTGATATTTGATGAAACCGGCTCTGCAAATGCAGAACCATTGCTAAGTAACATCGCGCCAAAAATCGTTATGACCAAAAATGTTGTGAATTTAGCTCGAATATTATTGAACATTAATATTTTTGCCATTGTACCTCTAATCGATATATATCCATATTTCTTATCGGTAAGCACTAGTGAATTCTATAGTTAAAATAGATAAATAGTGCTTTTGACCTATGCTTAGGTTAACCGAGAGCGATTTGATCTAATTAGATCTGGATCTTAAGTAGGAATATTTTCGATATTAAATTCTTCACCGAATAAATCAGATCCAGAATAAACTAATAGATTGTTGTCAACAGTTTTACAAAGTGTACTCAAACAATCATCGTTACATTAGGCTGGTATTTCAGATCAATTAGTGGAAGTACAAGCACCCTGTTTATGAGACCCTTACTATGGTCATTGACTATAGTCCAGCCGTATCTTGGTGATCCATGTAAAATAGCTGATATTAAATCAACTGTTCAGGTACAGAAATTTGCATATCGTTACTGCAACTCAAATATGCTTTTGACAAGTCAGCAATAATTGACACAAAACTCGAATATTATAGTGTTGCTGTAATAATAGATATTATTAAGCTTAATTTTAATACTTTATAAATTCTCTTGAGCATAATATTATCTTTATTCAGACAATTTTAATATAATTTAATTCGACAGTCTTTTATAATTCTTTTAGGAATTATCAGTAAAATAAGCTATTTGGCTCAAGTGATATATAAAGCATTACTATACGAATTGCGCATTTGTGTATATTTGCGTAATTATGGTGGTTCTGCGAGTATCATCAGGGTAAAACAGCCATGAAATATAAGTCGCGGAAAAGGAAAGCAACATGACATCTACAAGTAGTTCTATGGTTGATCACTATAAGATTCAGATAATTAACTGGGAAAAACCTTTAGTTGAATACCTTAGAGAATTTGATGACTTGTCAGAGAAAATTAGAGCCAAAAGAGCTCATCTCGATTCTAGTGGCGTTGAAAAAGAACGACGACGCTTAGCACTAGAAGAATTGAAAGAAAAAAAAGACATACTATTTAATGAAATAGATACGAGATATACAGCAATGATTGATCTTATTGGCGATATACAAGAAAACCCTAATTACAATTTAACTCGTGCTGAAAAATTTAAGTATTTTGTCATCGATAGTCTTAAAGACCCCAAAATTAAAGCGCAAAATACAACTAGGCGAACAAATCAGTCAGCAGAAAAAGCATTTGCGGAATTTTTAGAAACTAAAAAGCGTAAATTGACAGATGGTAGATTGGTGTTTGAAGATCTATTAACTGGACTAGAACTTAAAATTAGCGATTTAGAAAAAGAGTTTGTAATTGCTGTATCTTCAGTGGAAGCTGTTAATTATCCTGCTCCTGGCCCTGTTTCACCGTTAACCTTTCCTAGTTTCTTTGCGGGTTTGAAACGAACTGAAAATGATTTTGCCCAAATGTCTCTTCCTGAACATATTGTTCGCCTGAATCTTCTTTATCGAGCAGTTGACAATTTTCTTGATATTTTGAATAAAGAGAGTGACCGTAAAAGCAGAAAATTAATAGGTCTGATTGTTCAAAGTGGTATAGATTATACGCATAGTATTATTGAGGATTTAAGCGAATTGTCTCAGTACAAGGGTAATGAAGCTGCAATTAAAGAATTCGATGGTGTGGCAAAGAAATTAATTGATGCGCAGATAAATCTCAATGATATACAAGGACCACATTTTCTATGCGTGTACCCTTTTACCGTTTCCGGCGGATAGTGAAAATCGAATTATTTGTTTCTTCTGCTTGTTTTAAAAGTATCTAACCGAATCATTTGGTACAAATGGTAAATACCTGCTAGAATATATTTACTATAAGTGGCATAAAATCAAGGATGAATTAAATTATGGTAAAAGCTAGATTAATAGATAGATTAAGTACCTTTTTTGGTACTGGCCAAGAAACGGGTTCTGATGGTTCAAAAGTAGACATGTCTCGACGTGGAGTTCTTGGTCTCACAAGTAAACCATTTGCTGGTGTTTTTGCAAGACCTATAACCCCCGCCTCTATAGTCAAAGTTCCTATAAAGCCAGTACCAATAGTTGAAGTTCCGATAGAGCCAGTGGATGTTGTTCCAGTTTTAGTCGAAGAACCAAAAAGTGTGAAAATAAGTCTGCCTGAAGTCGATGGACCTAGATTGCAGTCATCCGTATCTACAAGGGATCTAATTAAAGATGCATTGGTAAAAAGAGCTCAGATATTTCCTGCATCACGAGATGATGGATATATAGATTCTTTACTAAAGATGAAAATGATAACTGAGCTTAATTCTATGGATATGGAAGGACATAAAACATACTTTCACCAATACGTAGACGCAATGTCTGTGACATTAGAAAGATTCACCGAATTTAGAGAATTGATATTCGCAGAAGGACAGCAAGAGAAATTTCAAAAAGCAAGTGATGAAACAGCGAATGCAATTATCGATGGCATTGAACAAGAGTTTGCGTATCTGACGCAAGAAATAGATAGAGCATTTCTCTCATTATCAAAAGTTGCATTATATTTAGGTGCTTTTGATAAATATAATCCTAGAATGCAAGGTGATGATATAAAGGTCAACGAATTCATTAAGGAATTAGCTGAAATTCCAGATAATTTCGCTAAACTCGAGGTTGAATACAAAAAAGATAAAGAAGAATTCGCACGGAAGTTTCAGAACTTATTGGCTAGCCGAAATCCCGTCACTACCCAACCACTAAATCCAGAAACTGGAATTCCGGTTTCATTAAATTCATTATCAGGAATTCCAATTGATCCGACCGACGTAGCTGATACAGGTATAATGTTACTAGATCCAATCATTATTGGAGGCGAATTTTTTAATATAGATGTTAATTCAGCAGCAGCTACTCAGCCTAAAGAAACACATGAGACGATACTTGGTCATTACAGAAATACTATTGAGAAGTGTTTTAA
>JAGPDB010000002.1:0-25087 GCA_018057765.1 Acidimicrobiia bacterium | reverse complement strand
CGCTATTGAAGGAAATAGTGATGTGGATGTCATCACCTCGAATCTTCAAAAAATTAATAGTCTCATAGGTGAAGCTAGGATACTCGCTGACGAGGTTAGGCAATACCCTCAATATGTAAACGATCGATATATGGGCGCGTTTATTGATGGATATGAAAATCAATTAAATAAATTCGAATCACAGGCATCAGGCATTATTGCAGAAGTTAGCACCCCATCAAAAACTGCTGTTAGCGATACTGAGCGACCATTTGTTGATTATCCGAGAGAAGACCATGAGGGCGTACTTGGTGGTTTTAGAAAAAAAATTGAAGAGTGTTTTAACGCTATTGAAGGAAATAGTGATGTGGATGTCATCACCTCGAATCTTCAAAAAATTAATAGTCTCATAGGTGAAGCTAGGATACTCGCTGACGAGGTTAGGCAATACCCTCAATATGTAAACGATCGACATATGGGCGCGTTTATTGATGGATATGAAAATCGTTTAAATGAATTTGAATCACAGGCAAAAGCGTTAACTAAACGTCAAGGACCCATTACATGGTTTAAAGACCGTTATCGAAAAGACCCTCTGTTCCGAAGGGCGGTGCGTGCTGGTGTTGGAGCTTTTGTGGTAGGCATTGTCTTGAGCATTGTTGGTAAGGGTGATAATACTCCATCTCTACGAGATGAAATTAAGTCAACAACTCCACGATTAGGTGAAACGAATGTATCAACTGTACCCAAAACGATACCTAAAGCAGAACTTCCAAATGAAACGGGCGATCTTTCTTCTGGCGCGGATAATAATGGAAAACCAAAGACTGAGGTTCAGCAAGCTAGCGGTGATCCAAAACTAGATACTATTGTTCTTACTTCGAGTGCAAATGGTAAAACAAAAACAACTTTCGTTCAGACTCCGACAGCTGACACTCCAGCTGTTGGTTCACCAAACCCATGGGCTGTTGGTTCATCAGCTGCCCCTACACTAAGTTTATAGAAATTATATTTTTTTACTCTTCGTCATAATTTGCAAGATGAAGAGTAAAAGTAATAGTATTTAATTCCTTACCGAAGACATTTGGTTGCCAAAAAGCATAAAACAGTATCGAGAAAAGATCTGATCCAAAAGAGGTTGAAATTTAATACACGATAAATCGTGTTTTTCTTCTTCTTTATGCTTACAAGCAACAAACTATTCGATAAAAAAGTTTTAACACAAAAGAGAAGAGTAAGTATGACAACTGTTCAGGAAAAAAATTCTACAGAACGTCGAAGTGCAAAATATCCGCGCGAAGACAAACAAGCAATTGTTGCAGAAATAAAAGAATATATTGAAACATCAAAAGCAACATTATTTACTGAATATAGAGGCCTTAGTGTTTCTCAACTTGCAGAGTTAAGAGCAGAACTAAGAGCAGAGGGTTCAGAATATAAAGTATATAAAAATACCCTCGTACGTTTAGCAGCAACATCGGCTGGTTATAACTTTGACGAAACTCTTACTGGTCCAATAGCAATAGCATTCGCAAAATCAGACGCAGTAGCAACGGCAAAAATAATAAAAAAACATGTTGACTCTACAAAAATTCTTACTATCAAAGCAGGTCTTCTAGGAGATACAGTTCTTGATGAAAGTGAGATAGTTGCATTAGCAAAACTACCTTCAAGAGAAGTTTTACTTGCACAAGTTGCTGGGGCATTCCAAGCACCGCTTTCAAAAGCTGCACGACTATTCCAAGCACCTATTACAAAAGCAGCTTATGCAATAAAAGCATTAGCAGAGAAAAAAGATTCAGAAGAAGCTGCATAAATTTTAACAAACAAATTCTAAAAAATAAATTTAGAAACAATGAAAGGCAAATAACATGGCAACCATGACAAACGACCAACTACTAGATCACTTCAAAACAATGACAGTTCTTGAACTATCAGAATTCTTAACTGCGTTCGAAGAAGAATTTGGTGTAACAGCAGCAGCTCCAGCAGCAGCAGCAGCTCCAGCAGCAGGCGGCGGCGACGCAGCTCCAGCAGAAGAAAAAGACGCATTTGATGTTGTTCTTAAAGAAGCTGGTGCAAATAAGATTGCAGTTATTAAAGAAGTTAGAACTATTACAGGTTTGGGTCTTAAAGAAGCTAAAGATCTTGTTGAAGCAGCTCCAAAAGCAATCCTTGAAGGTGCAAAACCAGACGCTGCAAACGAAGCAAAAGCTGCTCTTGAAGCTGCTGGCGCATCTGTAGAACTCAAGTAGTAACAATATAAGCACTCACGATCGGTGGGCAGTGACGTTTTCGCAAGCACTGTCCGCATGATTATATAGTGCTGTTGGGATTAAATCGTCTTTTCGGCGATTTATTCTTACCCCATACTTCCGCTTTGCGTGAATGTATGGTATTGCACTAGAGTGTCTAGTAACCCTTGTTCTCACCAGAAAAATTTGTCAACCCATTTATTATTCAAATAACACTTTGAGTGTCGTTTGACCTTTATTTTGCAGGCTTACTGACTTTTCGTAATGAGAATTTAGAGTTAAAATTATAACCGTGCGAACTGCCAAGGAGTTCTAATTGCCACTTTTAGCCCAGCGTGAAAGATATTCATTTTCTAAAATCGAAGAAGTTCTACCAATACCAAACCTTCTAGATATACAAACTTTAAGTTACAGATGGTTTATTGACCACGGTATCGGCCAAGTACTTTCAGATATATCCCCGATCGAAGATTTCTCAGGACAATTACGTCTAGAACTTACAGATCATGTTTTTGATCCACCGAAATATACTGAAGAAGAATGTCGCGAACGCGATATGACTTATGCTCGTCCACTTTTCGTGACAGCTCGTTTCTTAAACGCAGGTACTGGTGAAATTAAAGAACAAACAGTTTTCATGGGTGACTTCCCAACAATGACAGCAAGAGGTACCTTCATTGTTAACGGTACTGAACGTATTGTTGTGTCACAACTTATTCGAAGCCCAGGCGTTTACTTCGGAATGACCAAAGATAAGACCAATCCAGATAATGTTGTTTTTGATGCGAAAATAATTCCTGGTAGGGGTGCTTGGTTAGAATTTGAAGTTGACAAACGAGGTGTTGCTCACGTTCGTGTTGACCGAAAACGTAAAACACCAGTTACTATTTTCCTTAAAGCTCTTGGCTTTGGTGAAACTAACGAAGACATTGCGAAACTCTTTGTTGATCCTGTAACTAAAGAACCTTACGAAGTAATAATGAATACTTTGGCAAAAGATAATACAACAACAACAGATGAAGCATTTTTAGATCTGTATAAAAAATTACGTCCAGGTGAGCCGCCAACAGTTGAAGGTTCAAAAAACCTTGTTGAAGCATTATTCTTTAATTCAAAACGGTATGATCTTGCACGTGTCGGTCGTCATAAAGTTTCTAAAAAACTTAGTGATGAATATCGTGTACTTTCAAGTACTTTAAAGAAACTTGACTTGGATGTTCCAGTTGAAAACCCAAGTGACGATTACGAAGAGTACACACTTACTCGTACAGATATATTGGCTACAATTTCGTATCTAATACGTTTGCATGCAAATGAAATGCCAGTAGATCCAAAACATCCTGGTTATTTCCCCGACGACATCGACCACTTCGGAAACCGTCGTATTCGTTCCGTTGGTGAATTGATTATGAACCAAGTTCGTGTTGGTCTATCTCGTATGGAACGTGTTGTTCGAGAACGAATGACTACTCAGGATTCTGAAGCAATCACTCCGCAAACACTTATTAATATACGTCCAATAGTTGCTTCGATGAAAGAATTTTTTGGTTCTTCTCAACTCAGCCAATTCATGGACCAAACAAATCCAATTTCAGGTCTAACTCACAAGCGTCGTTTATCTGCACTTGGACCTGGTGGTCTATCTCGTGAACGTGCAGGTTTCGAAGTTCGAGACGTTCACCCCTCTCACTATGGTCGTATGTGTCCTATTGAAACTCCAGAAGGTCCAAACATTGGTCTTATTGGATATCTTTCATCCTTCGCTCGTATTAACGCTTATGGTTTTATTGAGACACCATATCGTCGGGTTAAGAATGGTATTGTTACAAAAGACATCGATTATCTAAGTGCTGATGATGAAGATCGTTATGTTATTGCTCAGGCAAATGCGAAACTTGGAGATAAATTAGAGTTCACTGATCCTCGAGTTTTGGTTCGTGCTGGTCGTGGTGAAGTTGCTTTCGTACCACCAGAAGAAATTCATTATATGGATGTTTCTCCAAAACAAATGGTTTCAATTGCTACTGCTCTTATTCCATTCCTTGAACACGATGATGCAAACCGCGCGCTCATGGGTGCGAACATGCAACGTCAAGCTGTTCCACTTATTCGTGCTGATGCTCCTATTGTTGGTACTGGTATGGAAGCACGATGTGCTCAAGATGCTGGTGATGTTTTGCTTGCTGAAAATGACGGTAGCGTTATTGAAGTTAGCGCATCAACAATAACTATTGATTATGCAGAAACTGGACGAAAGACACATCCTTTGTTTAAGTTCCGTCGTTCTAATCAAGGTACTTGTATCAATCAAAAACCAATTATTTCACAAGGCCAACAAATCAAAAAAGGCCAAGTACTTGCTGATGGTTCTTCAACAGATCAAGGTGAACTTGCTCTAGGTAAAAACTTAACTATAGCTTTCATGCCTTGGAACGGCTGTAACTTTGAGGACGCGATTGTTCTTAACCAACGTTTAGTTCGTGATGACGTTTTAACTTCAATTCATATAGATGAACATGAAATTGACGCACGTGATACAAAACTAGGTTCAGAAGAAATCACTCGTGATATTCCTAACCTTGCAGATGACGTTATGCGTGATTTGGATGAACGTGGTATTGTTCGCGTTGGTGCAGAGGTTCGCTCTGGAGATATCTTGGTCGGAAAAGTAACACCTAAAGGTGAAACTGAACTTACACCTGAAGAAAGACTACTACGCGCGATTTTCGGTGAGAAAGCTCGCGAAGTTAGAGACACTTCTCTAAAAGTTCCACACGGTGAAACTGGAAAAGTTATCGACGTTAAAGTTTTCTCTAGAGAAAACGGTGATGAACTACCACCTGGTGTTAATCAACTAGTTCGTGTTTATGTTGCACAAAAACGTAAAATCCAAGAAGGTGATAAGCTTGCTGGACGACACGGTAACAAAGGTGTTATCTCAAAAATTCTTCCAGAAGAAGACATGCCATTCATGGCTGACGGTACTCCTGTAGATATTATTCTTAACCCTCTTGGTGTTCCTTCTCGAATGAATATTGGACAGGTTTTAGAATGTCACCTTGGTTATGTTGCAACTCACGGTTGGTCAAAAACACAGCCGCGTGAAAAATACACTCGTAAAACACGACCAAATGCAAACGTTGCTACTTATGTTTCAACTCCTGTTTTCGATGGTGCTCATTGGGATCTAGAAGATGCTGCTGGTACTGCTGAAGAAACTATTCAAAACCTATACCAAGACATGCGACCTGACGGTATGCATGGTGAACGTCTTGTTGGCGTAGATGGTAAAGCATGGTTATATGATGGCCGTACTGGTGAAAGATTTGATAACCCAATCATGGTTGGTGTTATGTATATTCTGAAATTGAGCCATATGGTTGACGATAAAATTCATGCTCGTTCAACTGGTCCTTACTCTATGATTACGCAACAACCACTCGGTGGTAAAGCACAATTCGGTGGCCAGAGATTCGGTGAGATGGAAGTTTGGGCTCTTGAAGCTTACGGTGCTGCTTATGCTCTACAAGAAATTTTGACTATAAAGTCAGACGATGTTCTTGGACGCGTAAAAGTATACGAAGCTATTGTAAAGGGTGAAAACATTCCTGAACCTGGTATCCCAGAAAGTTTCAAAGTTCTTATTAAAGAAATGCAATCATTGTGCTTGGACGTAAAAGTTCTTAACGGTGATGGTAATGAAATTACTATTGGTGACTCAGAAGAAGAAGCATCTCGTACTGCACACATGATGGGTATTAATTTAACTCGTCATGAAAAAGGTGAAGACGAAGATGATGTTCCAGCATCTGCTCACGCCCGTATTTAATAATCTCTAAGGGTTAAACCCTCCTAGAAGCTCCAAGAAGGAAAAAAATGATTGACGTAAATGAGTCACAACGCCTTACTATCTCACTAGCGACTGCTGAGCAAATCCGCTCATGGTCGAACGGTGAGGTAAAAAAACCTGAAACGATTAATTATCGTACTCTTAAACCAGAGAAAGACGGATTGTTCTGTGAGAAAATTTTTGGTCCTACAAAGGACTGGGAATGTGCTTGTGGTAAATACAAACGTGTTCGTTTCAAGGGTATCATTTGTGAGCGTTGTGGTGTTGAAGTAACTCGTTCAAAAGTTCGTCGTGAACGTATGGGTCACCTCGACTTAGCTGCTCCTGTAACTCATATTTGGTATTTTAAAGGTGTTCCTTCTCGTTTGGGTTATCTTGTAGATATTGCTCCTAAACTTCTTGAAAAAGTTATTTATTTTGCTTCACATTTGGTTGTTCATGTTGATGAAGAAAAACGTCACAATGATCTTGCTTCACTCGAAACTGAATTAAATGAAGAGAGAAAAGAATTAGAACAAGAACGTGATGTTGCTATCAATGCTCGTTTCGTTGAACTTGAAACTGATCTAGCTGCAGCTGAAAAGCGTGGTGCGAAAAAAGCTGAGCTTGATAAAATTCGTAAAATTGCTGAAAAAGAAATAGAAGATCTTCGTGAAGAAAAAGATGGCGAAATTGATGCTCTTAGAGAAGTATGGGATCTATTTCGTTCCTTAACACCACGTCAACTTATTGAAGATGGTCCAATCTGGCGCGAACTTCGTGACCGTTTCGAAGACTATTTTGTTGGTGGAATGGGTGCACAAGCGGTTAAAGATTTTATTGATCGTATGGATCTTGATCTTGAAGAAGAAATGCTTAAAGACACAATTGCTACAGGTAAAGGTATGCGAAAAGCGCGTGCTATTAAACGCTTGAAAGTTATTGCATCTTTTAACAAACGTGACGAAAATGGTCAACGCATAAATAATCCTGATGGAATGATACTTACTGTAATTCCAGTTATACCTCCAGATTTACGACCTATGGTCCAACTCGATGGTGGGCGTTTTGCTACATCAGACTTAAATGATTTGTACCGTCGTGTTATTAACCGTAACAATCGTCTGCAACGTTTGCTTGATCTAGAAGCTCCAGAAATTATTATTAATAATGAGAAGCGAATGCTTCAAGAAGCTGTAGATGCGCTATTCGATAATGGTCGTCGTGGTCGTCCTGTTGCTGGACCTGGCGGACGTGCTTTGAAATCTTTGAGCGATATGCTTAAAGGAAAACAAGGTCGTTTCCGTCAAAACTTGCTCGGAAAACGTGTTGACTATTCTGGTCGTTCTGTAATTGTTGTAGGTCCTCAATTAAAGCTTCATCAATGTGGTCTACCAAAACAAATGGCTTTGGAATTGTTCAAACCTTTCGTTATGAAACGTTTAGTTGATTTAGAACTTGCTCAAAATATTAAATCTGCAAAGAGAATGGTTGAAAGAAGCCGCCCACAAGTCTGGGACGTACTCGAAGAAACTATTCGCGAACATCCAGTATTCTTAAACCGTGCTCCGACACTTCATAGACTTGGTATTCAAGCTTTTGAGCCTCGTTTAGTTGAAGGAAAAGCTATTCAACTTCACCCACTTGTTTGTACAGCTTTCAATGCTGACTTCGACGGTGACCAGATGGCTGTTCACGTTCCTTTGTCTACTGAAGGACAAGCAGAAGCTCGTTTATTAATGTTGTCTGCACACAATATTTTGTCACCAGCTTCAGGTCGACCTTTGGCTCTTCCTACAATTGACATGATTATTGGAATGTATTATCTAACAGAACACCGTGAAGGTGCAATGGGCGAGGGAAGAATTTTCAGTTCGATTGATGAGGCATTCCTTGCTTATGACGATCGTCTACAATCAGGTGGATCATTCGAAGCTCTTTTGAGTAAGTCTCCAGGCTGGTCAAGCGATGGCAAAGAACGTTTAAGTATTCACGCGAACATTAAAGTTCGTATGGATGCACATCGTTTTCCAGAAACTGAATTTCCTATTCGTGATGAGAAAAATCCTGACGCAATAGTTTTACGTCGATATGAGCCAACAGATACTAAACCTGCACAGGTTATGGTTGAGACAACACTTGGACGTATAGTGTTTAACAATTGTTTCCCTGATGGTTTCCCATTCCATCATATGACTTTCCGTAAAAAAGATCTTACAGATATTTGTTCATTATTGGTTGAAAGATTTAACCGCAAAGATGTTGCTAATTCACTAGATAATCTAAAAGATGCAGGATTTAAATATGCTACATCTGCTGGTATTACAATTTCTATTGATGATGTTGCAACTCCTAGCGAAAAAGCTGACCTTTTAAATAAATATGAAGGTGAAGCTGCCAAAGTTGAACAACAGTACAATAGAGGTATTATCACTGATGAAGAACGTCGTGGTAAAGAAATCGAAATCTGGACTGAAGCTACTGATCGTATTAAGGATGCTCTTCAAGCAGAGATGCTTACAAAGCCATTCAATCCAATTCAGATGATGTTAAGTTCTGGAGCTCGTGGTAACGTGATGCAACTTCGACAAATTGCAGGTATGCGTGGTCTTGTGGCTAACCCTCGTGGTGAAATTATTCCACGCCCTATCAAGTCCAACTTCCGTGAAGGTTTGAGTGTTCTTGAATATTTCATTTCTACTCACGGTGCTCGTAAAGGTTTGGCCGATACTGCACTTCGTACTGCTGACTCTGGTTATTTGACTCGTCGTCTAGTTGACGTTTCACAAGAACTTATTGTTCGTGAAGAAGATTGTTCTTCTGCTCGAGGTGTTTGGGTTGAAGATGTTAATCCTGATAGTGATTATGTTCGTTTCTTAGAAAATAAATTGATGCACCGTACTTTGGCTGATGACATTAAAATGTCTGATGGCAGCGTTATGGAACGAAATCAAATGATTCGCGAAACAGAATTAAACATTCTTTTAGCTGATTCAAAAGTTGATCGTGTCCGTGTTCGTTCAGTATTAACTTGTGACACGCTTAATGGTGTTTGTCGAAATTGTTATGGTGCTATGTTGGCATCAGGCAAGCTTGTTGAACTTGGTGAAGCAGTCGGTATTATTGCTGCACAATCAATTGGTGAACCTGGAACACAGCTAACTATGCGTACTTTCCATACTGGTGGTGTTGCTGGAGACGATATTACTCACGGTCTTCCTCGTGTTGTTGAACTTTTCGAAGCTCGTACACCTAAAGGTAAAGCTGCTCTTGCACTTGAATCTGGTGTTGCTCGCATTGGTGAAAATGATAAGGGCGAGAAAGTCGTTAGCATTATTACTGACAAGGGTGAAGAAATTGACCATGTTGTTTCTCGTCGTGCTACTTTAACAGTTCAAGATGGTGACGAAGTAACAGCTGGTGATCGTCTAACTGGTGATCATAAAACTCCTCTTGATCCAAAAGAAATTTTGGCGATTAAGGGTGTTCGTGAAGCTCAACTTTACCTCTCTGACGAAGTACAAAAAGTGTATCGTGAACAAGGTGTTTCTATTCATGATAAGCATGTTGAAGTTATTGTACGACAAATGTTACGTCGTGTTATGGTTTCTGAACAGGGAGATTCACAATTCCTACCTGGTTCAAAAATTGATTCACGTGTCTTCGGTGATGTTAACCGTCATTTAGTTGAGCAAGGTTTGAAACCATCTGAAGGACGACCTGAACTTATGGGTATCACTAAAGCCTCTTTGGCTACTGACTCATGGATGTCAGCTGCATCTTTCCAAGAAACAACCCGTGTTCTTACTGAAGCTGCAATTGATGGTCGAAGCGACTCACTAGTTGGACTTAAAGAGAATGTTATTATTGGTAAACTTATTCCAGCTGGAACAGGTATGGCAATGTATAACGATATTCGTACTGAAGCTCCAAACTATACTCCAATGGCATTCTGGTCTGCAGATGATGAAGATGCAGATCTTGATTTGGCTGATCGTTTGCGCGCATCACTTGAAGGTAGTGGAGGCCAAACTGGTTATTCTGCTTCACCTAGCGATGTTGCAAGTTTCATGTCAATGGGTAATACAGCAACTGCAGTATTAGAAACTCCAGAAACTATTGTTGAAGAGACTGTTGTTGAAGGTAATTCTGATGTTTCGGCTGAAGAATCTTCTGATGTTATTAATGATGCTTCAACGCAAGAATCTGATGTAACTTCTAGTGAAACAGAAGGATCTCACAAAACAAACTAATCCAGGAATCCGTGTTGGCTGTCACAGATGTTAGTACTAACACAAATCGACACAAACAAAAAAATAATTCAGGGTCTCACTTCGGTGGGGCCCTTTTTATTTTAAAACCAGTTATTTAAAAACCATTTAATCATATATTACAAATCTTTTACTAGTGCTTGCTCTGTATAGTTATTAAATATGCTCTATAGAAAGATGGCTCTAGTAGCACTGGTTTATTTTAGCCTTGTTAGGAAGATACTGATCCCATATTATTGATTGACAACTACTAAGGGAACTTGAAGGATTAACTGAATTCGCATCATTATTCTTAACATCAAAAGTGAGAAGTACCGCATTTGAATACTTTGCTCCTCGAGGAAACCCAGCGCCTATTGTACCAACACTAATTATCTTTGTCCCACTTTTAACTTCTGAACCATATAAATGTTTGCCACCATGAACTATTGTTTTTAGTTCGCCGATAAAAACTTTTGCAGCATCTTCGCTTGCAAAGAAACCAACCTCTGGTTTATCATTCGCATTAATACCACTATATTTTTCTTTGAACTTTTCCAATTCCTGTTCAGCATATTTCTTGTTTGCCTCATGATAGTCATCGCTACATTTAGTATCAACATGACAAAAATCATCTAAGGCATAAATATTGGGAAGTTCTTCCACTTCATTCCTTGTCAAATCGCCAATGCCTAGCTTCTCTAATTCTGTTTTAAAATTAGAAGTATCATGATTGCCAGTTAGTCCATATAAGGGAAACCGACCACCATCAGAAGTGCAGTTTTGTTTAGCATCGTAACTTTTGCATTTGAAAATAGAATTATATCCAGAAAATGTCACATCGCCTATCTTGATTCCACTCAAAGAATCTATTTCAAATTGTGCTCCAGTGTTAAGAAAATCGCCCAATAGTATTGAACCATCGGCATTTGAAGCACGTAAAAGGTTTTGTAAAGTTAGTGGTGTACTCGGAAGATTATGTGAGTCAGAAGCAATAATAAATGATACTTGTTTACTTTCTTGAGTACCTAGTTCTTTTGAACCTTTGCGCAATGACTTTTCTAGTTCGGTAACTCGCTTTAATTCCTTATTGATTTCGGTATTGATTGTTTCAAAATTTGCGGCAGATTTAGAAGTACCTGTCAAAATATATTCATCAATAGGTGCAGCAATTACGCTCTCGATTCGTTTTGTGATATTTTTGTCATGGGAAAGATGATAAACGTTTAACCCAAAAAATAAAATACTAATCAAAACACCAGTTAGAAACGACAATATAATCGTCTTTTTTGAAAGTGGCTTCACGTCTAGAGATTTGTTGATGCTACGTTTGATTTTTTCGAAAATAACAGCACTTAAAATATAAGCGCTCGCAAAACCAAGCGAGAAAATAAGGATATATTTTGCCAATAATTTATAAACAAGCACCATTCCTTTATTCTGGTATAAATCTTGAAGTCTTTGAAGTGCAAGCGCTTTAGTCGGTTCTTTTTTGTTCTTGTCGGGTCGATAGATAGATTTGAAATCCTCAATCGCTTTAGGGTAATCACTATTCTTGATAAGTTTCACATCAATATTTGTAGCGATCCCTCTAGAATCAGCGATATGCTCGCCAAGTAATCTTGCGGAAGAACCAGCTGAAACGTTAAATTGCAGGCTGAAACCCACTATCCTTATCGATTCACTAGGTTCTATAGCACTAAGCACACCAGCCCCACCAGCAATGCTAATCGTGAGGAAAGTCAGAAGAATGAGGGATTTTTTGAGAAAAAATATTTTTTTAGAAGTCATTTGAATTAATTTTACCATGCTTTATCATAAGAAATGATTGGAATTAATTAAAAAATTTTTACTTAGATGAAATATCATTTAAGTAAAAAAAATTGGGCCTTAAGGTTAGACCCAATTATTAATATAAAACTATTTATAGATATTTATTTATTTATTTATTTATTCTTTTTGCTAAAAGCTGCAATAGCTGCAAGTAAAGCAACTGCACCAAGTCCAATACCTACATATCCAACAGTATTGCTTGATGATTCGTCATCTGAATCATCGTCATCTGATTCGTCTGAATTGTCTGCTGATTTCTTTTCGTTTTTAGCATCATGTGTTGAAGCCATTGCATCATCACTTGAAGCTTTAGTTAACGTAAGTACAGGTGCAGGATGTTCTGCTTCTTTTCCATCGGCTAATGGTTCATCAATCCATCTAGAAATAACTCCATTTGAATAAGTTTGGATTGTTTTAAAACTTATTGAATCAACTGTACTTGGTAGTACTCCCATTGATACTGTAAATTGATCAAATTCTCCAGGCTTGATTTCGCCACCTGACCAAGTAATTTTTGAAACTACTTCTTTGATTTCACCATGTTTTCCTTTAACAGGTGGATCCAATTTTGTTTTTTCAACTTCATATGTCCAACCAGCTTTTGGTTGAACTGAAACATATCCCATATGTGCATCAACGGGGATTGCTACTTCAAGTTTTACAGTATTCGCATCTGCTTCTTCATTGGGTACTTTAAAATTGAAAACGCCAAAGCTTCCTTGTTCTGCAGTATTTGGACCAACGCCAACATGTGCTGAAGCGGGAAGGCTCATTACCCCCAGTGTTGCGACAACTAGTGTCATAAGTGATAGAAGCTTTCCAAACTTCGTTATTGTATTTTTCATTGATAATACCTTTCTATTCGTATATATAAGTAGTCACAAATTTCTTAGAAAAAGTTCCATAAATATGAATATTTTTAATTATTTTTTTAATTTTGAGAAATTTACAACGCGCATAGCTATTAGCCAGACAACAATTGGTGGAATTAACTTCGTCAAATGTTCAGTTTCTCCAGCCAATGCTGTTCGTCCGCTAATAACATCAATAATTGATGTTGCTATAAAACCAAGCATTGCAACAACAATTATAACTAGAAGTCCACGTGCACGTGCAGGCCTAAAAGCGATTACGAACAATGCACTTGCGTAAGCCAAAGTATAAGCTCCAAGGTGAGCGTATACATGGGGTGTCGCGCTCTTTCCCGGATTTATAATGTTATAAATACCTTGAAATGATTCAATACAAGCCAAAATCAATAACAATATTTGTAAGGGAACAAGAGATTCATCTCTAGCGTCAAATATGCCAAATATTATCCGAGTGTTATTCGATTTCACTTTACTAGCCGGTAGCTGTGTGACATTATCTGTATTTTTGGAATCTTTTTCATCATTTATGTTCACACAGTAATGCTAGGTCAATACCAACTCAGATAACATGCTTATATGAAATTAAAGGTATCTACTTTAAAAGCTAAGAAGTTACCTTTACCTATTCTCATTGAGGCTGCACGTTATGGTGACAGCAATGCTTATGAGGAACTTCTAACGAGAAGTTATCAAAGTGTCTATAAATATTGTTGCACAATGGGCTCGATAGACGATGCTCTAGATCTAACCCAAGAAACTTATGTACGCGCATTAAAACAGAAAAATATAGCATGCGATATAAAGAGTGTAGAAGGATTTATGATACATATTGCTCGATATGTTTGTTGTGACTATGTACGCGAGCGAGTTAAGACCAGATCACTTACTGAAAAATGTATGAAGCAGCCTCAAAATGATTTATTTGATGATTATGACTTTATTGATGATGAGATCTGTGAAGAAAGTTTAGTTAATATTTCTAGTGATCATCGTGAAGCTTTTGTGTTAACACAAATTCTTAAATTTCCGTATGAAGAAAGCGCATTAATACTGAACATCCCCGTCGGTACTATTAGATCTAGAGTCTCACGAGCACGTGAAACTCTAAGTAGAAACTATAAAGACAATATTATTTAAGATATCATCAAATTTATATTGTAATTAACTCTTTCTTGCGAGCCATAAATTTTGATATGCCTAAACCAAATATAAGAAGCATTAGCGGAGTTAATAAATCTATATTTTTTCCAGTCTTAGGTAGTGTAGTGATACCGGCTGAATTTACTGTTCCAGTATTTCCAGAACCATCGGTACTTGCAGTTACAGCAGCAAATCTAATTGTATTAATACCCAAAACTTGTGTGCCGTTTTGTACTGCAGATAGATCTTCAACAGTAGATGGGTCTATAGTCAAAGTAGTAGTACCACCAAGAGTCATCCCAGTTACGTGTACGGTCCAAGAGTTTGAAGAGTTTTGTGCAAACGAAGATACGTGGCCTCCACCGGTAACAATAACTTTGTCAGAAGTAAATGAAGGACCATATATTTCTTTATTGAAACTTATATCAAAACATGCATCATCAACAGTGGTTACTTCACCTTGTCCTGCACATGGGGTAAACGTAGGGACTAATGCACTTGCATCATATGTTAGATGCATAATGTTATTTATTGGCACTGCAAAGAAATCTTTTCCTGTGAACTCTGCGAAAAAAAACTTGCCCGTATCTCCATCATTGCCGACTGCAACTCCTACAACTTCTGTATCTCCTGAAGCAAAACTGTCGCTTGCTGACATATTTAACTGGAATGAAAATGATGTATTTGAAGCAAAAGTATTGTCAACTAGATCAAATGCACAATGCATAACATAACCAGAATATTTAGATAGATCGATATTAAAATATGATCCAATTGCCTGAACGTCACCAAAATTTTCACACGGACCGTTACCGCCAATGTCGCCTAGCGATAGATTATCTCCAGTATTTAAGTCTGTGAGACTTGTATAGTTGGCGCCTGCAGGCATTATAAAATAGAATCCAGGTTCATTATCTGAACTCGTTGCATCATAGTCGCCTGATCCAATATTGGACAAAGTTATTTCATAGCTAACATTTGCTCCCGCTGAAATTGTACCTGAAGTCAATAGTCGAGTTGATAAAGCAAGATCAGGGTCAGCAATGACACTATATTGTACTCCACCATCTGAACCATCATTATTCGATGGGTTAGGATCAATATTTGCTGAAGAATCTTCTAGCATGCTACTGGTAATACTTGGGTTAAAAGTTATAACGCTTCCAATGTTGGTAGTTGGATTGCCGATGAAAACTATCTTGAGGCATTCTTGTTGGTCATTAATATCGTTTGGGTCTTGACCACCTAATATCCCGCTCCAAATACCTTGATCAGTTATGCTACCAATATCTTGTGCATTGCCCATTGCAGTTAAGACACTTAGGTCAGTTGGCGTATAATTTGTGTAGGGAAGATCTAGCGTTACAGAAGTTACTGGTGTTGGTCCTGCGTTACAAACGTGGAATTCAAGCGTTCTACCATAGTTTGTAATATAGCTACTCACTGTTAAATCAGTTGGCGTATCTGCTGCAAATGCCCCGCTAACAAATCCAGCTTGCATGCCTAATGTTACGACTAACATTGCAAGAATGCTTGTTAATCCTTTTTTGTATTTTTTCATAGTTACTCCTAAACCTTGAATTTAAGTCGGCAAAAATAGCATATTTCTTAATAAATAATATGATTTAATATAAAAAAAATAGCTTTAAACTGTCATTAAATGAATATGGTGAATACTGCGAAGATCTAAGTAGTAATTGGTGTTAAGAATGTCAAAGTTAAGTCGAAATATAATTATGTCACACGGAAATGGTCGTAAGTCGAACCCCTTCTATGAACGAGTTAAAGATATCATCGAATTATATTATGAACTCGATGTATTCGAACATATTTTTGGTACAGCAATTTTACCAATATACAAAGGTACAGATACTGAAATACAATTACTTGATACTCGAAGAAAAGTATTTATGAACTTGTCGGAAAGAATTGAACGAATTGTTTCTGGCAAACTTGAATATACTGAGTCGTTATTAGGATTAGCTAAAAACCTCTTGGCAAAAAAAGCTGAGAATCCTGAAACAAATAGAAGCATGAGTAATGAAGAATTTCTCAAGACTTTAAGTTCTGAACAACATAATGCCTTTAATAAAGTTATTCAAACATATGTTGAAATTAGCGAAAGACTAACAGATGTGATTAGAGTCCTTGGAGAGTCACCAAGTTTAAGTGAACCTATCTCACTCGATATAGTTTTAGAAAATATTGATGAGTTTATTGGATTAATTGCTGATTTAAAAAAAGTTGTTCCTGGGATAGTTCAAGCGCCAATGGGTGCGCTGATTAACGAATATAACCGATTGATGGAACAATCGCCTTTAAATTTAGGGTTAACTGATTGATGGTTTAGTGTTATCTCATATGATCGTGTTTTTAAAACAGCAATGTTCTAAAAACAATAAATCTATATTTGACGAAAGATACTATTCTATTCCAAATTTGAACGTAACATCCAAGCTGTTTTTTCATGCTCTGTTAAACGTTGAGTAAGTATATCTTGTGTTACTTCGTCACCAGATTTTTCTGCATGTGTCATTGCTTCACGTATTGTTTTAGCAACAGTTTCGTGGCCCTCGACTAGTTCTTTTATCATATCCATAGCTTTAGGATTATCAACAGCTTCTTTTATTGAAGTCAACATCGAAAATTCATTGTAGCTACCTGGTGAGAATGATCCTAAAGCTCTTATTCTTTCAGCAATTAGATCTGTTGCTAACCAAAGCTCATTATATTGAATTTCAAATGTTGCATGTAAAGCTGAGAACATTGGGCCAGTTACATTCCAATGAAATTTATGTGTTTTTAGATAAAGGGTGAAAGTATCTGCCAGTACTTTACTGAGCCCTTCTGAGATTTCTGTTCTGTCTGTTTTAGAAATATTTGTATCTATTTGCATATCTTTCTCCTTGTCTATCTTACAATCGAGACTAGTACATAAATATAAATATAGAAAATTCAATAAAAAATACAAAATATGCATAGTTATTATTGTTGTGATAGGTTTAACTTATGACATTAAATGTAGGAACAAAAGCGCCAGATATAGATTATATAACTCCCGATGGAGAAGAAACGTCAATAATAAAAGGCGGTAAAGAAACATGGGTTATATTCATACCATTTGCATTCACAGGTGTATGCACTTCTGAACTTTGCGATATTCGTGATAATCCAAATAATTATTTAACAACGCAAAGAGATGTAGTTTTAGTTTCGTGTGACAGTGCACCTTCACAAATAGCCTGGGTTGAGATGAACGGGTTTAAAGGCTCAATGGTTAGCGATTTTTATCCGCATGGCCTAATTTCAAAAAATTATGATAACTTTAATGAAGATTTAGGTTGTTCAAATCGTACGTCTTATCTTGTCGGCACCAACGGAGACATTTTGAAAGTACTTGAAGCTGAAGAATTGGGTAAGCAAAGAGATTTAACTCAATACGCATAAAGTATTTATTTCATTGAAAATAATTAATTTTAGTTTTGCCTAATTTGTGTATTGGTTGTAGCATCTTGCATGACTAGGAGGTTGCAATGTCAAAACCTATATTTTCTGAAACTAAATCTCACAAGCCGTATTATATAATTGCATTTATTTTTGTAGTCATCGGAGCAATTTATTTTTTAGTTTTTCAAAACGATACCAGTAATGTACAAAAATCAACAGAGTCAAGAATAGTTAGCTCTAATGTTCCAACGTTAAAGACTGAAACCATTGTTGGTGGTCTTGTCAATGTTTGGGATATAGGTTTTTTACCTAATGGCACTATGTTATACACAGAACGACCCGGACGTTTAAGTGCCTTTAAAGATGGAAAATCAAGAGTTATACAAAAAGTTTCAAAAGTATTTGCTGAAGGCGAGGGCGGTTTATTGGGATTAGCTATCGACACTAAGTATTCAGAAAACTCAAATATTTTTGTTTGTTATGATGGAAAAGTTGGTGACAAGCTTAATGTGAAAGTTAAGAGAATAAAATTAGATTATGAATTAAAAGTTGTTGAAGATAAAGATATTATTACAGATATTCCAGCCAATGAGAGCGGTAGGCATTCTGGTTGTCGAATACGTATGGATAATGAAGAGCATCTTTGGGTCGGTGCTGGCGATACAGCAAGTTCTGGTATCTCGCAAAATCATAAGTCGCTAGGTGGAAAAATGTTGCGTGTTGATAGAGATGGTAAAGGTGTAGAAGGAAATATGGGTGGAGATTTTGATCCACGGATATTTAACTTCGGTCATCGTAACCTCCAAGGTATTGCTTTATTCAATAAGCCCATAGATGGTGTTTATGGATACTCCGCGGAACATGGGACTGATGTAGATGACGAGATTAATCTTTTAATTAAAGGTAATTTTGGCTGGGATCCTGGACCCGGTTATGACGAAAATGTTCCAATGACTGATCTGAAAAAATATCCTGATGCAAAAAAGGCAATTTGGTCTTCTGGCGACTCTACTATTGCAGTTTCTGGTGCAACATTAATAGAAGGTGAACAATGGGGCTCTTATAATGGAGCATTGGCTGTTGCGGTGCTCAAAGATCAAAAATTGAATATTTATAGTATCGACAAAGGATATAAAGTTACTAATTTAGATTCAATATTAAAAGATTTTGGACGTTTACGTAGTGTTATACAAGGACCAGATGGCAATCTTTTTATAACTACTGATAATAACAAGAATGACAAAATCATAAAAATCATTCCAAAGTTGTAGAAATTTAAGCTCTATATCTAGCATTTCGGATTTAATTATAGAATTAATCTAAAATCTTGATATGTCAAATAATCCAAGAATACTTATCACGGGTGGTGCAGGTTTTATAGGTACAAACTTTGCTCATCTGATTGTTGAAAAATATCCTAATTATGAAATAGTAATTGTAGATAAATTAAACAAACAAGGTAGAAGAGAAAACCTTAAAGACATTGAAGACAAAATTGAATTTCATCATTTTGATCTAATACAAGAAGAGAAACTGCGACCTATTTTTGAAAAAGGTTTAGATTATATTGTACATTTTGCAGCAGAAACAAATGTTGATCGTTCTATTGAAGATCCCGATAGTTTTGTATCTAGTAACGTTGTAGCTACTAACATTTTATTGCGCATGGCACGTGACTTTAAAGTTAAACGTTTCCATCATGTTTCCACCGATGAAGTTTTTGGTGAGCTTTCACTTGATCCTAATGAAAAATTTAACGAAAATACTGCTTATGATCCGCGTAGTCCTTATTCTGCAACTAAAGCAGCAAGTGATCATTTAGTTCGCGCGTATGCTGCTACTTATGGAATGCATATTACCATTTCGAATTGTTCAAATAATTATGGTCCATATCAGGTGCCAGAAAATATTGTCCCATTGTTTTCGTTGTTTGCTTTAAACAATAAAGATTTAACAATTTATGGTGATGGAAAATCTGTGCGCGACTATCTATATGTACGAGATCACTGTGAGGCTATTGACCTTATTTTACATGAGGGCAAAGCAGGCGAAACTTATTGTGTAGGTGGCGGTTCCGAAAAAAATGGTATTGAAATTGCCGACGCTATTTTATTGGCACTACCTGAAACAAAATCAGAGAAGAAATTTGTGACTGATCGTCCAGGACATGATCTTCGTTACGCTATTGATCACTCAAAGCTCACACGCGAACTTGATTACAAGCCAAGCGTTACTTTTGAAGAAGGTTTAGCAAAAACCGTTGACTGGTATAAGGCCAACGAATGGTGGTGGGAGCCGATCATGGCCGACCTCTATGTTCCTGATTTTCTCAAGTAGGTAATGTTCTGAATTTAATATTAAAAAGATTCTTTGTAGATCATATTTATAATTCAAATAATATTTATTTGAATAAATTTGCTGTATACATCTTTCATATTTACCGACAGAAAAAAGTTGGTGTTGGTGCTACACAAAAGATAAGTGTCAATAATTTGACTGTGAAAGTTAACAATAAATTACCTCCTCTATCTTGGATATGTATATTAAAAGAGAGTGAATATAAATTTTTTGTTGGCAATAAAGTTGAATTTACTAATGATTGTTTAATTGAAGGCGCTTGGGATGGTGAATTTAAATCATATAATTTTTCTACTTCTGAATTTGTGTTTGGATCTGGTGCTGTCATAATTGATAATGAAATACAGTTTGTTCCACCTCGACATTGTGCAGAATCACTTTATGTCATAAGAAGAAAAGAAGATAATGAATTTTTTGTTTCTAATTCAATAAACTTTGTATTGGAGGAATCGAAAATCGACATTGAATCTAAACTCTTTGAATCTTTAACAAACGCGATTGAAGATACAATAGAACTAGCAACTCTAAATGGAATCGATCAAGCCAATCCAATAATTTTTGAAAATGATGAAATTATATTCTATCGAATTATGTTTTATAATTTTTCTATACGTCGAAATGAAAGTATAAAATTTCATCGTTTAAGCCCGAAACGCTATTTTAGAAATTTTAAACAATATAGAGAATTTGTAAAAAAGAAAACGTATCAAGTGTGTAGCAATGCAATGTCTAACGATAGAAAGTTTGTCTTCGAGCCTTTGACTTCGATATCAAAAGGATATGACTCAAGCACAACAGCTGTAATTGCAAACGAACTAGGTTATAAAAAAGCAATTACATTAGATGTAGAAGTTTGGAATATGGATGATTGTGGAGCCGTTATTGGCGAGAAATTAGGTATGGATGTAGAGAGAATTAAACATATTATGTCAGATCAAATTGAAAATTTAAATATTGAAGTGTCTGATGATCTAGCTGAAAATTCATACGAATTTATTGCAACAGTAGGATCTGGCGACGATATAACATTCCTAGTGTTTGAACCATATATTAAAGACAAGATCTTCATATCTGGTGTATATGGAGATATCGTTTGGGAAAAACAATCTAAATTAACCTCAGGTTTACCTAAAAACGGAATTGTAGGAAAAAGTACAACAGAATTTCGATTGCGAGTTGGATATTTTCACCTCCCCTTGCCAAGTATTGGGGCACGGTTCAGTGCGCCAATAGTAAAACTTTCCAATTCAAAAGAAACCGAAGGTTATAGCGTAGGTGGTTCATATGATAGACCAATTCCTAGAAAAATTATTGAAGATGCTGGTATACCAAGATCTGAATTTGGAACCAATAAATGTGCAACATCACCTAATATATTAAATCGTAAGGAGATATTTAAAACAGCTGTGAATGTAATCCGTCAAAGATACAATTAGATTTTTATTTTTTTTATTATTCTTTTAATTTTTCCGATAATTTTTTCTGATAATGAATTTAATTTATTATTGAGTTCGTAGATTTCTTTATCTCTATCTTTTAATACTGAATCTACGCGCTCTATTTCTTCTTCAAGGACCTTATTTCTTTGCAATAATTCAACAATTTTGGTTTCTAGGTTAATTTTTGTTTGAGACTGATCTGGTGAATGTTGTCGGTATTCTAGGGTCTCGGCATTAACATGGACAGGTAAACCGCCTGCAAAAACTATTCTTCTAAATAAGTCAAAATCTTCCGGGATCCCATTGTCCTGGTATCCTCCTACTTTTTGATACCAATCCCTTCGATAAATTGATGAACCGTGCATAAAATTTGTTGTCTCAAGTCTTTTTATATTTTCATCACTAGGTTCAGGAAATACCCAACTATAACTACCATCGTTATTGTTTTTAGCATTTGTGGTCTCTGCAAGTAGGCAAGCACGTGGGCCGAATATTGTAATATCACAATATAGTATTGCTGCTTCAGTATCTTTAGATATTGCTTTTTTATACTCTTCAACAAAAGTCTTTTTAATTCTATTATCTGCTTCAACGAAAACAATATAATCAGATGTTGAAGCCTTTATTGCTTTATTGAAATTGTCTACTATGCCTAAATTTTTACGATTTCGGATGATTTTAATTTGTTTATTGTTTTCAAATCTACTGAGTATTTCTAATGAATTATCGCTAGAACAATCATCAATAATGATTATCTCATCTGGGGTTACAGTTTGGTCTAATACTGAGTTAATACATTCCTCTAGAAATTCTCCATAGTTAAAATTGGGGATAATTAGACTGATCGTTACGGGTGTTAAGTTTCTCATAGTCAATGTTTGGCCAGTAGTATAGCAAATGGAATATTTATTGCTAATTGTAGAAGTTAGCCCTCAAATTACACTCAACTTGAGAATAGTTAGCTATCTAACGTAGAATATAATCCTTGTGTCGGCGTTGCTGAGCACGATTATCCAACAGGGTCCGTCCCTGCAATATCCAACAGGGTCCGTCCCTGCAAAATTTGGACATTCGAGCTAAGCCGTTCACATATGAGCTTGACCAACCGGCCAATGCTAAAAGCAAGTCATTAATAATGACAAAACATTGAGGAGCCTTAGTGCCAACAATTGAACAACTCGTTCGTAAAGGACGAAAAACAAAAACTACAAAATCTGTAGTTCCAGCTTTGAAGGGTTCACCACAACGACGTGGTGTTTGTACTCAAGTAAAAACTCTTACACCAAGAAAACCAAACTCTGCTCTTCGTAAAATTGCACGTGTACGTTTATCAACAGGTATAGAAGTAACAGCATATATTCCAGGTATCGGCCACAACCTCCAAGAGCACTCTATTGTTCTAGTTCGAGGTGGACGTGTAAAAGACTTACCAGGTGTTCGTTATAAAGTCGTTCGTGGAACACTTGACGCATCAGGAGTTGTAGGTCGTAAACAAGCACGAAGCCGCTATGGTGCTAAGAGAGAGAAGAAAGCATAATGCCACGTAAAGGACCAGCCCAAAGACGTGAACTATTACCAGATCCTATTTATAAGAGTGTCATAGTTCAACAATTAATTAACCGAATCCTTCAACAAGGAAAAAAATCTATTGCTTCAAAAATTGTTTATGATGCACTTGAAATTGTTAAAACTAAAAAGACCGATGGCGATGAAGCAGGAGATCCGGTTGCAGTTTTGAAAAAAGCAATTGAAAATGTTCGTCCCGCACTCGAGGTTAGATCTCGACGTGTTGGTGGTGCAACATATCAAGTACCAGTTGAAGTAAAACCAAGAAGAGCAACAACATTAGCTGTGCGTTGGGTAGTAATTCACTCACGTAAAAGACGCGAAAAGTCAATGGCAGAGCGTTTAGCGCAAGAATTGATCGATGCATCAAACGGTGTTGGTACTTCAATTAAGAAACGTGAAGATCTGCAAAAAATGGCTGAAGCTAACAAAGCATTCGCTCATTTCCGTTGGTAGTCAATTAAATAAAATATTTAAAGGACGCGTCTTGCATTAATTTGTAGGCGCGTCTTTTTGTTTTAGTAGAATATTTTTATGCTTGAAGAATTACTAGTAAAAAACCGTAAGTGGGTTGAAAAACAGCTCAATAATGATTCCCAGTATTTTAAAACATTAGCGGATGGGCAATCGCCAGAAATTATGTTGGTTGGTTGTTGCGATAGTCGTTTCCCTTTTGAGGTTATGACTGGCTCTATTCCAGGTGAGATTTTTGTCCATAGAAATATTGCAAATCAAGTTAACCCGGCTGATGAAGACGTTGTATCTGCAATTGAATTTGCTGTAAAAGTTTTAAATGTCAAGCATATAGTTGTTTGTGGGCATTACGAATGTGGAGGAGTAAAGGCAAGTCTTGAGCCTGTTGATTTAGAACACGTAAATTCACATATTGATTCAATAATAGAATTATATAAATTTACAAACGAAGAATTATCTTTATTAAATTATCAAGAACGCTATATGAAGATGGTTGAACTTAACGTTGAAAATCAATGTGAGAGTTTAAGCAAGCTTGATTTTGTGTTAGATGCAGTAAAGTCGACAGGATTTCCTCATATCCATGGCTGGGTTTTCGATATTAGCTCTGGTCTAATAGAGAATTTAGAGATCAATCAATATTAACTCCGTTTATGACAGCTACTAAGAAAATAATTTTTTTGAAAAGATGCTCTGATAAACCGATAAATACAATCTTCCACTAGAATATCCTCCGCTTTAATAATTGAAATCAGAAAGAAATAATAATGGCACGTCACCCACTCGCAAAAGTCCGCAACATCGGAATTATGGCACACATTGATGCTGGTAAAACTACTACTACAGAACGCATTTTATTTTATACAGGCCGTACTTATAAGATCGGTGAAACCCACGAAGGTGGAGCTGTCATGGACTATATGGAACAAGAGCAAGAGCGTGGTATTACTATTACTTCTGCTGCTACTACTTGTATGTGGCACGATTATATGATTCAAATTATTGATACACCTGGACACGTTGACTTCACTGTTGAAGTTGAGCGTTCTTTGCGTGTACTCGATGGTGCGATTTGTGTTTTTGATGGTGTTGCTGGTGTTGAACCACAATCTGAAACTGTATGGCGTCAAGCTGACAAATATAATGTTCCTCGTATGTGTTTCGTAAATAAAATGGATCGTACTGGTGCAGACTTCTATATGTGTTTAGATATGATCAAAGATCGCCTCAACGCGACAACTGCTGTACTTCAACTTCCTATTGGTTCTGAAGAAGTTTTCGAAGGTGTTGTTGACCTTATTCAAATGAAAGAAGTTAAGTGGGCTCTTGATGATAAATCTGAAGGTGCTGATTTTGAGGTTTGTGAAATTCGTGACGAACTAAAAGAAATTGCAAACAAGTATCGTCATGAAATGCTCGACGTTGTTGCTGGTGCAGATGATGAACTAATGGAACTATATCTTGAAGATAAAGAAATTCCTGAAGCATTGTTAAAAGCTGCAATTCGTAAAGGTACTATTGCTAACGAATTCGTTCCAATTCTTACAGGTTCTGCATTTAAGAATAAAGGTGTTCAACCTATGCTTAATGCAGTTGTTGATTACCTTCCTAGCCCATTAGATATACCTGCTATTGATGGTTTAAA